>NC_020196.1 GCF_000334405.1 Blattabacterium sp. (Blatta orientalis) str. Tarazona
TTTAGAGGGAGATACAAAGGAAGGGTTCTATTTCCATTATCTCCCCCCCCCCTCCTATATCCCCTCTAAAAAAAGCTTAGAAAGAAAACATTCTCTCTCTGTATAAATCTTACGGAGAAGTCGGAAAGGGGATCCGGGGGAGGGGGAAGGGAAGCCCTGAAAGCCATTGAACATGGCTTTTTTTAGATTATTATTTATGTATAACTTTACTTTTTATCTTATAAAAACATCACAAAAAAATACATTAAAGAAAAAATCATGAAGATTCCAGAGGAAAAAAATTTCATAAAAATATCTCAGGATTTTTTTGAAACCCAAGAATGGAAAAAAAGAAGAATTTTTAGTGAAATAGAAGCTATTCTTTATTTAATACTAAAAAAAGAAATAAGAATCTCAGCAAGAAGATTAGGATTGGTTTTTGGTTGGAGCAAAGCAAAAGTAGTTATATTCATCCAGAAGCTTATAGCAAAAGGATACATAAAAAGAAGAATAGAAGAAAAAGTAAACGTCCTTACCATCATCAAATTCCTAAAAAAAGAAAAACATTCTTCAAATTACAAAAAGAACAACAATAACGAAATGGAAAAAAAGTATATAGATAGTGGAGCCATCCCATAAATCAACAAAAAATCCACTACCTACAAATACCTACAAACAAAAAAATAAACGATTATCTCTCTGTACTTTCCAAGATTTCAATAATCCTTCTCAACGCAGGATCTTTTCGCATTAAACCCTCAAGTTGTGAACCATATATACTTACTCTAGTAATAAGAGCAGTATCATCAGAATCAGAAGGATTATCAGAAGTTTTTTCTTCTATTTTCTTTGTTGAAGGAAGAACATCTTCAGGTTTTTTTTCACTAACACGACTAGTTAAACTATCATCATGACAGGACGAAAAAACCATCAAAAATAAGATGAAAAAGAACATTTTTTCATTTCATAAAATTTTATTTTTAAAATATAAGTTTTTTTAAAAATTCATTAAAATATTAAAAATTATGAATACAAGTGTAATTATAAAAATACGTAACATATCTGGACATCCATCTCCAAATTACGGAACAGAAGGATCAGCAGGAATGGATTTACAAGCGCATTTAGAAAAATGCGAAATAATATTGCCAATGCATAGAAAAACCATAAAAACCGGTTTATTTGTAGAAATCCCAAAAGGATACGAAATGCAAGTGAGATCCAGAAGCGGATTAGCTTTACATCACGGAATAACAGTTTTAAACAATCCAGGAACTATTGACTCGGATTATAGAGGAGAAATAAAAATTTTACTAATTAACCTATCAAATATTCCATTTACCATAAAAAACGGAGACAGAATAGCGCAAATAATAGTTCAAAAATATGAAAAAGTAGAATGGAATGAATTACAATAACATTGAAAAATCACTCTCCTCAATATTCCTAATCAAAATAAAAATAGCATAATTTAATATATCTATATAATTATCTTTAATTTTATTTTGATTCTTTTTAATTAAACATTCATTTCTTTGAATCCCCTGAATACGAAATATTTTTTGCAGAATAATATCCTTAATAGAACTAAAACTCATCGCTTTCCACGCCTCATTATAATCTGAATTTTTTTTTTCCATAACTATCCTTGCCACTCTCATACACTTATCATAATCATACATAATATACTCCTTTCTTATTTTTCGTCTATTCATTTTCATCATGGATAACACAGAATAATTAACTAAACTAATCCAATTTCCTTGATTAACACTGACCAACAATAAATTGTTATCCACGTTAAAATTCATATATCCATTCTTCACAAAAAAATTTACATTTATTAAAACAACATCATATAATATGGAAGTATCTTTCCATTTCATATCCTAAAAACCCCAAAAAACTAACACTTATTATTATCTATCATTTTTAAATACTGATCTATATTATTTTTAGCTTGATCAAAATTATAACAAACATAAACTTTCCATTTATAAGAATTTAATATACTTATAATATTTTTTTGATTTTCAGTTAACTTATTAGGCTTAATTTTAAATTCCAAAGCCATTCCTGTATTTCCTTGTTGAGGAAAAGGAACCAATATATCTGGAACCCCAGGCCTCAATCTCATCACTTTCATAAGAAATCTTTCATAAGGAGTTCTTTTTGCTTCATTATGAGGATGGAAATAAAACACATTTGGATACTTATAATCCAAATAATCACACACAGAACGATGCAAAATCTGTTCCTTCCCCAAAACATTATTACTATACCTAAACTTGTTCACAAAAAATTTTTAATATCCTCCCCCCTCCCATATAAAAATCAAGACTCACAAGAATCACATCCAGAACCATCTAACCCGTTACTCTTATTTTTTAAAAGAATTTTTAAAATCTTTTTTTCTGAAGACTTCACATTTCCTTCCGAAGAAAACAAATCTTCATTCCAATCTTCATTAGGTTTACTATATCCAGTTTCACGATTATCAAAAAAATCTGTCTGCTGCTCTCCAGATATTGTAATATAAAACCAATTCATATTATCTAACATACTCCTATCCACATGATAAAAATCAAAAAAACCCAATTCCCTTAATTTCATATTAGCTCTATCTCTCATAAAATTTTTCAATTCCTCTCTCTTTATAGTACACAAATCTTTACCTCCAAAAATCTTATCTATAAAAACAAATTCATTCTTTAATGCTAAATCTACTCCATGATAAACAGATTCTTCAACTATTTCTTTCAATCCTCTATTTTCCTCACAAAAAGTACGAAATATCTTACAACCTGCTTCCGAATGCAACGACTCATCTCTAACAGAAAAAATAATCTGCTGACCTACCCCTTTCAAACGATTAGATTTTCTAAAAGAAAGCAATACTGCAAAAGAAGAAAACAACTGAACTCCTTCCGCTGCTGCTGAAAACAAAGCAACACTTCTTGCAATTTCCTCCTTATTATACTTTCCATGATTACTATTCCTAACATCCATCAAAGATTTCAACTTATTCATGATCACATCATCTTCCAAAAAAGCATGAAAATTATCCAACCCCAAAATATCATTCAAATAAGAATAAGCTGCTGCATGAATAGTCTCAAAAGATCCAAAAGCCTGACCCATCATTTTAATTTCTGGAATAGGAAACCACTTAGGAATCATTTCAGACCAATAATTTCCTACTTCTGTTTCTGTTTGAGCAAATCCCTTCAATATATCCCCAATCACATTTTTCTCCTGATCAGTTAAATTTTTATTCCAATCATAAATATCTGATTGCATATTTATTTCCGTATGAAGCCAATGAGCGTTTTGTTGCTTAAACCAATATTCATAAGCCCATTGATACTCAAAAGGTTTAAAACTTAATCGATCTTCCATCATGCTCATCTAACTAAAAATTATATTGATCTACAATTTCCAAATGTAGGAAAAATACCAAACTAATCAAAAAACACAATCACGTGCACATGTACGTGCACATGTACGTGCACATGTACGTGCACATGTACGTGCACATGTACGTGCACATGTACGTGCACATGTACGTGCACATGTACGTGCACATGTACGCTCGTGCGCGCGCGCTCGGGTGCATTACACAATAACGTTATATAATTATGTATAATAATAACGTTATAATAATTTATTAATATATGCCGAAAATTCGGAGAAGTCGGAAAGGGGATCCCGGGGGGGGGGGAAGGGAAGCCCTGAAAGCCATTGAACATGGCTTTT